>NZ_CP035703.1 GCF_004168365.1 Pseudolysobacter antarcticus | reverse complement strand
AACGCGATCGTGCGATTGTCCAATTTCATTGAAGCACCTCGTCTGCATCCGCCATGAGTAGGCGCTGTCATCGAGGGTTACGTCATCCGGGACGGTTTACTGACATAGGTCGTATGTATTTTTTACGCCGGCCGTGTGAGTCTGTAATGGGTACGACGCTGTCACCCCCCTGAACGTGGCGTACTCTCTGAAGGCCGCTCGACCTCTCCAGGCGAGCGGCCTTTTCTTAGCTCTTTTACTATCACATAATCCCTTTTATGTGATAATAATTATGGAAAACCTCATGCACGAATCGCCCGTGAAAGAGACCTCATTTCTGACATGTAACATCGAAATTAATCGATATCGTTGGTATCGCGGCAACTCGCCGCCTCCCCAAGGAATTGCGCCATGAAAATTTTTAGCACCCCTTCGACCTTTGGCCGCCAGCCATCGGCGTATCTACTCGGCCTACTTTGTTTGGCCGCACCTGTGACGGCGATTTGCGCTGAAGTTGCGCATAAGTTGACTTGTATACTTTTTGATACCGCTTCGAGCGAACTCACGATGCCTATGATCGCGCTGTGGGGAGTCGTCGCGTTTTTTGCGGTGATGGCGGCTTACCACGGCGCGATCGCTCACCGGTGCAGCGCTATCCTGTATCACCGCTGGCTGCGCTGATAAGTGAGGAGTCTGATCCCGTTGGGTCATAGCCCTGCCCTGCCGGCGGTAATTACCGCCGCCGGCGACCGCGCCCGTAATCGCTACGTCGAATTCTTCGCCGCTGAGATCCGCAACACCAATACGCGTGCGGCGTATCTGCACGCGGTCGAACAGTTTCTGGGCTGGATGGCTACGCTCGGCGTGGATCTGCTCGATGTCGCGCCGCTGCACGTTGCGGCGTACATCGAACGGCTCGGCAAAGAACGCAGTGCGCCCACGGTCAAGCAGCATCTGGCCGCGCTGCGCAGCCTGTTCGATTATCTGGTGGTGGGCCAAGTCATGCCGTTCAATCCGGCCGCCGCCGTGCGTGGCCCGAAGTACAGCGTACGCGAAGGCAAGACACCGATCCTGTCGGCCGATGAAACGCGCCAACTGTTCGCACGCTTCGACCCTGCCCTGCTTTCCGATGCGCGGGATCGCGCGATCGTCGGAGTGATGGTGTATTCGTTCGCGCGCGTGTCGGCCGCCATCAAATTACGTGTGAAGGACTACCAGCGCCAAGGCATGAAGGCGTGGCTCGCTTTGGATGAAAAAGGCGGCAAGCACAACCGCGTGCCGGTACATCACCAGGCGATCGAATACATCGAGCATTACCTACAAAAATCCGGTTTGGCGGAAGCGCGCGACACGCCACTGTTCCGCAGTCTCACCCACCGCGGCACCGTATTGAGCGATCGCGCGCTACGCCGCGAAAACGTATACCACATGATCCAGCGCCGCATCACCGATGCCGGCATGGGCTGTCATTCGTTTCGGGGAACGGGGATCACCAATTTTCTGGAAAATGGCGGCACGCTGGAAACGGCAGCACGCATTGCCGGGCATGCCTCGACCAAGACCACCCAGCTGTATGACCGACGCATCAGCGCGATTGATCAGGGTGAGATCGAGAGGATTCGGTTTTGAATCGCGCGAATCACATCACGGTCCATCAAATAGATCGTCTGCAAAATATTAGGCGGCATCCGACAGTGGGCGAAGCCCGCTGTCGGATGCCGCTCATACGTTAGCCATCAAACTCCACCATCGAAGCATGCCCGACCATGACCAAATTCTCCATTGGCGCACCTGAACTCAACGAGCGCACCTCAAGTACTTTCGACGAGTTTGTTTCCGTCGCGAAAGGACGTTCGATCGTAAGCGCAGCAGACTGGGGAAATGGTCGCTTGGAGCTTGGGCTCAGTGGGGGGCAATACTTCGAATCTTTTGGCCGCACGCAGTTGAGGTGGAGGTCAACCTGATCGAAACCGTCAATCAGAACGAACTTCCTCCGCTGCTGATATCCCTCGGCGACATGCCACAACGAGTACCCCTCGCAACCGTCGAAAGAAAGCTGCGAGGACTCAGAACCCTTTATGCAATCTTCTTCCTTTATCACACTGACAAACTCGGCGAACTGCTCCACTTTTTGGAGACCAACCCGGACGGCGACATCGAGCATGAGCTTCTATCTGAGGACGAAGCACTACATATCGAATCGATTTCATATGGTTCATGGGTCTTGGCTGTGTGGGCAAAGACGCGAGCGTCGTACAAGGCCATCTGTTCGGTCGCTGGTTTGGCGTTTGACAGGGGCCGAGAGGCATTCCTTCAGAAGATGGAGGCAGATGCTCGACTTGCACAAGCCAAGGCGCGCAAGGAAGAAATCTCGGCGGACAAAGACGACTTCCAACTCAAGAAGAGCCAATTGGACTATATGCTGAAAATCTTGAGCAAAGCTCAATCCCCACAGCTTCGGGAAAGGCTTGAGTCCAAGATGATCAACGCAACCCGTGATCTCACGGCCGGCGATCCCGAAGATGCTGCCAGTTATAAAAAGCTTACGGAGACCCCTCCTCGTCGGCCTACACCGTGATGGCTAATCCTTCCTTCAAATGGCCCTGTCATAGGCGCTTCGCTTAAGTCAATTTTTAGGTTCTTCACTATGCTCGCAGCAATACTCGGTGCTTTATCCGCAATCGTCTTGGGGATTGCAGGCAACTTGCTCACGCCATATGTGAGAGAGTTTCTCCGACTTCCCCCTGAGAAGGAAGCACCTCCATTGCCTACGCCGTCAACCACACCGCAAGAGCCGGAAGACATTGAAGCCATTCGTGCTCGAAATCGAGCACAACTCCACGCTTTGGTCTGGCAGGCATACCTTTATGGTGTTTCTTTCTTTTTTATTTACATGGCTATTTATCTGCCATTGAGTTTTGCAGCTCCGATAAATGGACAACTCGACCTGTCTCACACAAGAATTAGGCTTGATTGGATTTTTGCTCAGGAAAACTTCGCCACTCTCGCAGCCTTGTTTGCAGTTTCCCTGTTCGCGCCGCTCTGGCTACTTGCACAAACGATAGCGCAGGGTGTTGCTGTAATTGGGCGCAAGTTTTACTACATTGGCCCATATCGCTTTGGTGCATTTGCAACATTGTCTGTTGCACTTCTCAGTCTGGTACTGGCCGGTCATGTCATTTACTTGATTTACCCAAATAAGTCATACACCGATTCCGTACTGTTACCGTTCATTGTATTTGTGGGTGTTGGCGCGTTTGCCGCGTCACGTAAATGAACCAAACATTTCGTCCGCCGAGCTCCCTACATTTTGTCCCGAGAGCTGATCGCCTTGGTGGGCTTCTGGTTCGGCCCACCGTGGCTTGTTGCATTTGCATTCTTCAATTCAGGACTTAACGAGCAGAGCGAAATTGAGCGGGTTCGGTTCCGACCCATCATTGCGAACACGTGCAGACCTGCGGAATTACTTTCGATATACCTCGCGTCGATTGCCAACACGCACAACCAAGATGCACAGCACGTTATCCTGAATGTCCGCGATGATGCGGTAATCACCCACGCGATATTTCCAGAATTCGCCGAGTTCCGAGCCTTTTAGCGCCTCGCCGATACTGCGAGGATCGTCCAGTTTGACGACGCGCTCATGCAGGAATTTCAGGATGCGTTTGGCCGATTCGTGACCGAGCTTGGAGAGCTCTTTTTGCGCCGCTGGATCGAATCTAATCCGCCACGCCATACTGTTTCATCACGTCTTCGAGTGGAATGGTTGCGGTGCGCCCGGCACGAATCTCAATCAGGCGTTGCTCGGCCAGATAGAGGTCTTCCAGGTCATCAATGTGTTCAAGGATGGCTTCGCGGGCGTAGAAGGTTTTTGTGCGCCCTGTTGCCTTCGCCAGCGCATCCAGACGATCTTCGATTTCAGTGGGAAGGCGGATAGCAAGCATAGGGTGCTCCGATAACGATATACAAGTATATCGAATCCTCTGCGTTGCCGGAAGTCCTTAATCATCCTCGATCACCATATGTGTGGTTGATCTTTGGTTCGGCATTGATCGCTGCCTTTTATTGTGTTAATTTCATGAAAACATGTATTAATGAAAGGATGTATTAATGAAAACAATTGTCATCACGTCGCAGAAAGGGGGGAGCGGCAAGACGACATTGGCCGCGCACTTGGCTGTTGAGGCGGAACGAGTTGGCGACTCCCCCGCTTGGTTGATCGATACAGATGAACAAGGCACGTTAAGTCAGTGGCACGAACGCCGGGAGCAGGAAACGCCGCAACGAGCGGAAATGCCATTTTCTAGATTGGCAGATGGATTGTCCAAGATGACCGAACGTGGAGCGGTTTATTGTTTTATCGATACAGCGCCGACGATCTCATCACAAAGCACGGCACTGATCGATCTGGCGGATTTGGTGTTGATTCCAGTGCGCCCTTCCCCGGCTGATCTTTGGGCCGTCTCAGAAACCGTCGCTCTCGTTAAGAAGGCGAATAAGCCCTTTTTGTTTGTCATCACACAGGCGAAGGCTCAAGCCACCATCACCGCGCAGACCGTCGCTGCTTTGTCGCAGCATGGACGCGTCGCCCAAGCATTCATAGCTGATCGGGTGCCATATGCCGGAGCAATGACAGGTGGGCGAACTGCACCTGAGCTTGGACCTAAGAGCGCGGCCGCTGAGGAAATAACGAGCTTGTGGCGCGAAGTAAAATCATTTTTTCATGAAACTTGAAATCATCAAAAACTATAAGGATTCTCGATCATGGCTAAAGCTGTTGCTGTTACTGCCGCTGACCTCGCGCCTTTGAAACCTCGCCAGTTAACCTCAATGCGCCAGCGAGGCGTAGTTTCCTCTGCCGAGCTTATTCCGCTCCAATTTCGGATGCCGCCTGAATTTGTGCGAGCGTTCAAGCAAGCGGCGCTCGATCGAAATATGAAGCTTAATGAATTGCTGAATGAATGTTTTCAGCAATTCATGAAAAAAATATGAATGCTTCGATAGTGGGATCTATTTGGCTCGCTTTGATGGGACTAGGGTGCCTGTAAATGACCAAAAATAGCCCTATGCATGAAGATCGCCAGCTTGACCTATTCCTTGGCGAGCTGCTGGCCCCGGCATCGAAAGATGACATCGGTTCTATGGAGCACCCGTTATTTTCGATCAAGAAAGGTGGTGATCGGAAGGTAAGACGGTACGAGCATAGAAGCTATTTTCTGGAAGTTGTTCCAAGCGTTAAGGGCAGCGCGACCATATGGGATAAGGATATTCTGATCTATTTGTTTTCGTTAATGCGGCAGAGCCTTGACCGAGGCAAGGGTGTGCCTGACGAGTTCGAGGTGTCGGCGGCGGACTTGCTTAGAGCTATCCAGCGTAGCGATAGTGGCCGCGATTATGACGAGCTTGTGGCGGGGCTTGAGCGCTTGCGTGGTACCAACATCACTACGAACATCCCCACCGGGCTAGAACACGACAACGAAGAAAATTTTGCGGCAGGCTTTTCATTGCTCAGCGATTTTCAGGTGCTTCGTGACAAGAAAACAAAGCGTCTAACGCGCCTAATTTTCAAGCCGTCCTCATGGTTTACGAGGCAGGTATTTGCAAAGCATTTACTAACGTTAGATGCGCGATATTTCTCGATTACCAGCGGCATCGAACGGCGGTTGTACGAGCTTGCGCGGAAGCATTGCGGAGACCAGGCGCACTGGTTCATCGGACTAGATACGCTGCGGCGGAAGATCGGAGTAACGCGCGAGTTGCGGAAATTCCGCAGTGAATTCCGCGCTGCCATTTCAGCAGGCGGGGGAGTGCTTCGCGTAATCGACTATGCGTGTGCTATGGATGCGAAGGATATCGTGCATGTTTTTAGTAGCAATCCTAAAGGGCGCAGTGCGCTGGCTACGTATTTGTTGTCTGTCCGCGATACCACGGAAACCACGCATGAATTGGAGGCGAGCATAGATTCTGGCGACCGCCTTGAGTGATGATGCTAACCCGCTCATCAGCCTAGATCTCGGCATACCGTGGTATCGCGGACACGAAGCGGGGCAACCAGCGCATGATTCCGTGGTATCGCGGACAGCTACCAGTGGATAACCTGTTAGCACCCCCGTGGTATTGCGGACAGTTTTCCGTGGTATCGCAGCCAGAACTCCGTGGTATCGCGGACACGATAATCCGTGGTATCGCGGCCAATTTCGCCACTATGCGCCAGTAACTACGCGGGTTTTGAACCCCGTAACAATCGCGCGCGCGTTTTTTTAACTCTATAACAGCTCAGCTCTTAACTGAGGCGCGCATGTGCACAATTTGTGTGGGAAATCATTACCCTCAAAAAGCACCTACCCTCCGGCATCCTGCCTCCGCCCCGTCTGCTCCGCAGCCGGCCTCTTCGGCCACTCTGTGGCCTGCGCGGCATCCCGCCTTGCAAAAGCTTAATCGGAGCCGGCTTCCTGCGGCTAGCTGTTCTATGTCCCATTCCTGAGGAACGACAGACACGGCCGTGCCTACGGCACAGCACGTGCCCGGCATCCGTCCGCCCGCGGCCCTACGGGCCTTGCCGGCCGTTGCGGGTGCGCGTGCGCATCTGCCGGTCATTCTTTTGCGACGGATACGCTTGCAAAAGCGTTTTCCAGAAGGAGGGGTAAGAGCGGTAGTGCATGCCGCCTACGTCGGCACAGGACGCTGCTGGAGAGGCGCGGGCGGTGTGAGTAAGGGTCTGCTGGGGTGCGGTCTCGGCAAGCGCACCGACATGCTGCACAACTCAAGATATCCAGAAGCATAAATATTCTCTGCCTGAGCAGCATGCCTAGCGGCTTAACCCCTCTGGCTCAAGGAGGTAGCAATGAAAATGAAGTTCTGTTTCGAACTGTCGATGCCAGCAAAAACGCTGATCGCACTCGCACTCGCACTCGTACTCGTACTCGCCATCGCGCATTGGTTCTTGCGCTGATTGGTAGATAGCTCGCACGTAGTGCTTTCGATCCGTCGAAGGCGCTACGTGCCGCGACATTACGCAGGAGCTGGATATGAATAGTAACGCCTGCATTTCAGCGCTGTAGTGGGTCTGCGTCGCCATCATTTCCGACGCCCGGGCGCGCTACGCGCGCAGGTTTTGCAGGAGTGGGTATCGGTCGCGGTGGTGGCGAGCCAGTGTTTGGCCCCTCGATCGGCTGCCGTGCCCGGCGGAATCAAACGCGTCAGCATCCCTGACCGATTCGTCGAGAACAACGTGACGGGCCGCTGATAGCGGCGCTCCCGCCGCGGGTGCAGGTGAAATGTCGAGGTTTGGCTGATTCGCCTTGCTGCGCGATCAATACGAAGGGCGTCCTTCCTCGCGTTGGCTGGGTGATTCCTCGCAAAGCTCGACATCTCACCTGCAGGGCTCGTGCGTTGATCCCCGCGGTGCCGGTGTAGCGAGTGGGGTCAGGGCGGGGGCAGGCGGTGGGCAACGCCGCGCGTTGTCCACGGGCTGTCCCAGCGGCGGGTGCCGCGGCGGCGCTGTCCCCACGATCCGCAGGACGATGCACGGGCAGCCGGGCCGGACGCTTGATGTGCGCTTTTGCTTGACCGCGTCACTGGCGCCGAAGGGAAGGGAGAAGGGCACAGGGCGCGCCGAGAGGCGTGGGGGCGCGAGCCCCGAACCCGGCGCCTTTCTCGCTTCAACCGGCGCAGTGACGCGGTGCGTTGGAACATTTTTTGGCTTGCGCTTTTGCTGGGTTTTGGTTATGTTTTGGTTTGGCAGGTCGAATGCCAGCTAAATTATAATGAATTATCGCCCGCCGGAGCGTTTCCGGCAATGCCACCTTCGGGTGGAAGTGATTTGGCTTTGGCTGAATCGCTAGCGTGGCGCTACAGGATCAGTCGCCACGGCCTCGCAAGAGGTGATCCTTGTCCCCGGAACAGCGGGGTTACGACAGGCCGCATTCGTGCGGCCGACCCGGTCGAATCGACGGGTTATCAACATCCCGGCATGCCGATCCGATCGGGAGCCGGGACTCAGTAATGTTGGTGACAGCTTCTTTGTCACCCGTTCCGCTCTTGCGAAAAAAGAGACCCACCACGGCCTGGGTTGAGGCCAGACACCCATGACACACGCAGCACCCTGAAACCCACACCACACCCCATGACACCTGAAGCAAACCATGAAACCCACCCCACCAACTGACACCGTCACCATTCCGAAGGACGAATGGCTCAGCACCCGCACCACCACCATCGAAGGGGTCTCCAAGAGCCTTCCACCACCCAAGGCACCCAGGGTGCCGGGCTACGCTTCCACGCTCGTGCGTGAGGACGTATTCCAGCGCTTGAAGGAACTGCAAAAAGCCCAGGCGTCCAGCGAAATCGGCATGAAGGAAATCGTCACCGGTTTGCTGCTGGCCGCCATCGACAACCCGCAGGTTCTTGCTGCCGGGAAGACACACGCCATCACCCTTGCACTGGAGGAACACGACAAGAAAAGACAGGCACTGCTGCAACTGCAAAACGCGTAATCACGAATACCCGCGAAGGATGTATCGCGGTTCCGACTCCCGGATCTTGGCAACAGCCAGGCCGACGAGCCACCAATAGGTCTGACGTCGATATCCGCCGCTTTTCCGCTTTCCTGACTTCGGTCTTGAAGGTGCGGCACAAACACTAAACGATCGATTTTTGCGTCTTCGGGCGCCGGCGCAGGGAATATGAAAGATCTAGAGCATCACGTCATGCAGTTGGTACGCGCGCACCGCGAAAACAGCTTTGCCACGCAGGCAGTACGCGAGGACGGCTTGCGTCTGGCCGCGCGTCAGATCGCCGCGCAGTTTCGGGATCTGCGCGATCCGCAGCACCTGAAACCGAAACACATCACGCATGTCATTGCGCAATGGCAGGCAGAAAAGCTCAGTGTGGGCACGATCAAGAATCGCGTCTCGCATCTGCGCTGGCTGGCCGAGAAGATTGGCAAGCAGAACATCATTCCCCGCGACAACGCGATGCTCGGTATCGAGCGACGGGTGTATGTCACGAATCAGAGCAAGGCGCTGGTGGTTGCCAGTGAGGTGCTGGCCGGGGCGAAATCCGAGTTCGTGCGCGCATCCCTGCGGCTGCAGGCGGCGTTCGGGTTGCGCCGGGCGGAGAGCATCAAGATCCAGCCGGGCTGGGCGGATCAGGGCGCATCGCTGCGGCTGAAGGGTTCCTGGTGCAAGGGCGGCAAACCGCGTGAGGTGCCGATTCGTACCGAGGAACAGCGCGCTGCTTTGGACTATGCCAAACGCATTGCCGGCGGTGCCTCGCTGATTCCGCAGGAACGGATGTATGTCACGCAGTTGTCGGCGTGGCAGCGCGAGGTATCGGCGCTGGGGTTGAGCAAGACCCACGGGCTGCGCCATGCGTATGCGCAGGCGCGCTATCTGGAATTGACGGGATGGGCCTCGCCGGCGGCGGGTGGGCTGACCTCGAAACAGCTGGATTCGCAGCAGCGCGATCGCGATCAGTTGGCGCGTCTGCAAATCAGTCGCGAGCTCGGGCACGAGCGCGAACAAATTACTGCGGTTTATCTGGGGCGATAGGCATGATCACGTTGAACGGTCGCACGAAACTCACGACGGCTGCTGAGAAGCGACTGGTCGAACTCGGCGGGGGAAATCCGCAGCGTACGCTGACGAGCGATGAGCTCGGCAATGCGATGGCCAAGGGCCGTGCCGTCACGCAGGCGCGCACTCGCGCGCTGGAAACGCTCTATCTGGCGTATCGGCGCGAGGATCCGACGTTGCCAGCACTCGAGCATTTGCGCGAATCGGAGTGAGGTGCTGCCGGCGATCGGTAGGATCGCGGGGCAACACCCGAACCACCGCGTCCGGATCAGCCGGCGGCATCCTTGAGTTTCTTCAGCGTGCGCACCTTCATTTTCATGCTGGCGGGCTTGGCCGCAAACCAGCGCTCTTCCTTGGTGAACGGATCCACGCCCTTGCGCTTGGGTTTGGCGGCCACGGCATGGGCCGTGATCTTGAGCAGGCCGGGCAGGGTGAAATGGCCTACGCCTTTCTTGTGCAGTGAACCGGTGATGGCATGCTCCAGCGACGTCAGCACGGCACGAACGCCCTTGGCATCCACGCCGCTGTCGCTCGCCAGATGCGCGATGAGCGCCGTCTTGGTCAATACCTCGGTAATCGGTTTGCGCGCGGGTACTTTTGCGGCGATCTTCTTGGTCGTTGCCATCGGCATTTCTTCCTCGATGAAGGTGAGTTGCGAAGGCGAGTGTAAAGCCAAAGCCCGGTCACGACACGTGCGCGCCCGTGCATGCGCAGCGCTGCCTACCCGGTGTCCTGAAGCTGACTGGCCAGATCGACTTCAAGCAACCAGGCCAGCGGTACACCCAGAGCGACGGCGAGTTTCTCGATGTTATCCAGCGCGATGTTACGGCGCAGACGTTCGACATGCGCGACAAAGGTGCGATCCAGCCCGGCTTCCAGCGCCAGCGTGTCCTGCGACCAGCCGTGGATCGCGCGCAATCGTTTCAGATTGAGGGCGAGCACTTCACGGGGATTGGCGCGGGGAGGGGTGCGTTTCACCCACCCACTGTCGGCGTGTAGCGTGTTTACGTCACCGGTGTTAAAGTCACAATCGACACCTTGGCCGCTCGATCTTTTCGGAGTTCACATGACCCTGCATCCCGCGCTTCGGCTGCTGCTGAAAAGTCTGGCCTTCCTGGTCAAGGCGGCACTGGTTCTGGCCTGTGTGTCGATCTGGCTGGCCTTCGTCGTGCTGGGCATCGTGCTCCGGAAAAGCCGCACCCAGCAGCATGACCGTGGCGTCTACCACGAGTTGAGGAGTATGGAAGTTGCGTTTCCACCCTTCATCTACGGGCCGATGCCGCCCGAGTAGAAAACGGTGCGTGCGCAGGTTACGCATCGTTCCCTGACTCACGCCGCGCGCGTTGCGTAGCGCTCTGAAGCGGGGCTGAAAATGGTAGACGGTTGACGCAATATACGAAAGTTGCATCGTGGCACCCGGAACATACGGCACAGATGTGTTACGTTCAGTGCGGCAGAATGGTCGGCTAAAAATACTCAGGAGAAGAGGCAATGCGCTTGATTCAAATTAGATCTATTGCACCGGTGAGTGGGGTCGCCTTTGCGATCGGAATAGCGCTTTCGTCGGCCTCGGCATTCGCCGAAATCTGCGGCATCGACAGTATTTTTGCTGACGGCTATGAAGTCGCTGGATTCGTGCCTATCGCGCAGATCGCTGGCAGCTCCCAGTCGCCCGGCTTGATCCCGAGCATCATTGGATCTGGCGCACTCAGTGTCGCTGTGACCTCACCCGGCACGGGTGCTACCACCGGCAACAGCAGCGTGGATGTCGTGGGTACGTTTGTCGGTCCGGTCAATACTGGCATCGCGGTCAACAACGTCGGCGCTTATGTCGTCAATGGCCATTTTTCTTGTGCCGAATGTGGGATTGGCCTCGGCTCGAATAGCCTAACAGTACAGGCCACCACCTTGCTGCAGCGACGCATCGACCTCCGCCACGATCACGCAGAGTGGTTCGGCATCGCTCTTAACGGTGCGAGCCAATCGCTCTGCTGGCTATGCACCCGTGGCAATCACGTTCAACTATTTGCTCGGGGCACTTCCAGGCGCTGCGACGGTTCAATCGGTCGCCATCGATTTTAATGGCGATGGCACCGACGAATACACCGGCGCCTCGTTCGCGAGCGCACCGACCAGCTTCACCTACACCCAGCCGGAATATATACGGCGCGAGTGCGCGTCACCGATTCGACCAGCACCACCTATACCGCCTACCGTTCGGTAGCGGTGCAGGATGTGGGCGGTTCAGCGCGGAATGATGTGCGATATCTACGGGTATCTGAAGGATCGTCTGAACGCTCAGGATGCGACGGGTGCGGGCAATGCGTATCAGCCCGTGGTGCGCTCCGACTTCACGACGTTCTTCACCCAACTCGGCACCAATATGCCTGCCACTGCACTGAAGCCTTGGCACCATCCTTGATGGTCAAATGGGAACGAGCTTCGCCGACCTGCTGCTGGTGCGCGATAACCCGATCAGACGCGAAGCGGATTCCCGATGCGTCTGACGCAGGGTAACGATGGGGTCTGGCGCATTTCGGAGATGTGAGATGAACATTCGTTCTGCGCTCACAGTTTACTGTTCGCGGCTGTGTACCTGCGACCGGGTGCGCCGCTGTCGGCGTTGGCGGCTCAAGCAATCACGAGTTGCGCGCGGAAAAAAGCGGTCGCATCGTTGATGCCGACACCGGACAAGGTATTGCCGACGTAACCGTCATTGCCAATTGGGAAGAATCTTTCAGCGGCGCGGCGCACATCGCATCTGCAGGCAGCTGGTGTGTGCTGCAGAAGGTCGTCAAGACCGATCAGGACGGAAGATTTACCTTGCCCGATGTCGGCAAGGAGTTGGACTTGTCGGATCGCGGCACCCGGGTCGGAGTTGCCGCCACCGTTCGGTGTAATAACCTCGAGCAACGATTTTAGTTGGAAGCTCATTCTCTACAAGTCCGGATACGTTCGCGTTGGCAAGGATTTTCCGGTCGTAAAACCCGAAGAAGGTAATCCCTACAACCAATGGTTCACCTGGGATGATCGCAAGGTGCTCGATCATCGAATCAACGGAGACAAACGTGCGTGCCTGCCAGATCAGGGCTGTATGCCGAATTTTGCTTGGGAAACCAGCTTGCCAGATCTTTCTGGCAGCGCGCTAGGCCAAGTGTCTATGCAGCCTATCGCATGAAAAAAGTCGAACTCGATCCGCCGCAGTCTGGGTGTATTACGGCGCAATTCTCGGTGCTGCCAGGTGCAATGCAGGGCACAGGGACGTTATCGTTCAGCCAGCATATGTCGACATAGCAAAGGCCATGTCCAATGAAGTCCGTCCAATGCCTTGTGCGATGCCCACAAATATTTCTATTGAATCGCTCCCGTTCGGTGCATTTGCCGGGTTAAGCCATCCCGAAAATTCGACGCTAATTTTTTTGCACGAGTGAAGGAACTGAGTGGCTTGGCACCCTCTAGCCATTTTGATCCATCGGAACGCATAACTACCACCGCAGGGACGCTGTGCCGTGTGTTGAGCGAGGAGAGGAAATACCAATGAGTCCTTCAAATAAATGGATGATGGCTTTGTCGGCACGCTTACCTTGGTATATGCATTCCCTGTTCGCGCGTATGACGCTGAGACGCATGGCCTCATCATGTACAGGGCTTATCAAGCATCCGAGCTATCACAAAGTGGTACTGGCTCGGTCGTCGCAAGGCTTGGCCTTGACCGGCTCGACATACCGACGCCATTCAATATCTATTGGCAGGCCTCTGGCGGCACTCCAAGTCAAGCAGCCTACTATGACAACACAACGAGCTTTGATACGACAGCGGCCCACACGCGACAGCCCAACGAATACGAACGCTGCCAGATGCAGCATTTGGCTTCCACACTGATCGCTGCGCCGAACACGAACTGGCTTTCAGGTGATCCGATGTTGATACAGATGGTGTCACAGTCGCCTTTCTCCCTATTGAGAACTGGCTGATGCGCGGCGTACTGCGCGAGGACGACATCACCTCGCTGCTCTACAACACCATTGCCAGAACGATTGTGGCGAGCCCGGATGCCGACCCTTACGGCAAACCGTGCGGGTGCTCAACCACTTCTATGACCCCATCCACGATGTGCCTTTGGGTGCGGGCGTTTTTTGCGGATTCGCGCCAACGGGCCAGTGCCTCAAATCGGTGGATTGGGCCTTGGTGTCGTCGACAGCTTTGCGACCCCCGGTGGTTGATACCAATCGGCCAATCACTTTACGTATGCCGATGCGCGCGAAAACATGTGGCGTGCGCTTACCGGTGAGCGCAACCGCAGCGCGCCGGTCTACACCGTCGCCTTGCGCGAACCGACTCAGAGGAACGATTGTACCGCTGGGCGACGACGTTCCGTTCCCTCGGCGATACCATCCATTTGCTGCAGGATGGTGCATCACCCCAGCATGTGCGCAACGACCCGCACAGTAGCACCAATGGCGTTGAGACGGCCGCCTTTGAAACGTACACCAATGCGCGCGTGCTCAAGAAACGACCAAGGATGCCGGCGCATATATTCGCGGTTTTTTCTCTCCCCCATTTTCCCAAACTTTACCGGACATTGAACTGGGCACCAATCTCAATCCCTATCCCGTTCCGAAGTTCGCCACGCCTGTGCGCTTTTACACCACGCGGCTGCAAAGCGATGGTGCGGCTGTCCCCCCGACAACCGCTTAGGCATGATGGACTACGCCAACCGCAGCTTTTTCACGGGCGGCACGTTGCCAGGCATGAGCGGAAACACCTTTCAAAGCCCGCCTGGCGTCATCGATACTGCGCATGGGTTTACGCAAAGCCAGAAGACGTGCGTTCTGAGCGCGGCGATCGGCGGTAACACTCAACTGCACAACTTGAAATGCACGCACTGGATGCATGCTGTGGTGGACTCCATAGCGCCCACGTATCCCGACGTGCTCCCTGCGGTAACTCCAGCGTTCACCGCACCGCCGCTGGCTGCCGAGAGTGCTTTTCGATTCACACCAGTGGATTTCAGCGGATTGGTCAAAATTCCCCAGTACACCGTTGGCCTAGAAGAACTGGACACGATGGCCAACTTGGGCGTTCCACGTGCGATCGGCTATTCGGCAGGATTGCTGAACTATTTCTTCCGCGGCCAGCTTGCTGTGACAGCGCCCAGCGATGGTCTTTACGCCCTTGTGAATCACGGTACGCCACATACGGTAAGCCAGGGATATCCGTATCTCGTCAGCAATCCTGCGAAAATATTCGGCTTTGAACAAGTCCGCTTGAATGTGCAGAACACACGGCGGCGGCGACCGAAAGCGGATCGGGCAATACGATTTCCACCGCTACGGGCGGCACCGGAAACAAGCTGGTGGCGGTGGCGCGCTATCACCGCAACACGTGCTACACGACGACGTTGACGGGGGAAGTTTCCTACGATGAAAACAGCAATGTTCTTCCACCGGCAGGATGTACGGTGGCTAATATGCGCAGCGCCTACCAGGAGATTTCGGTTTCGGCATCCCAGACCGTATCAGTGGGCCAGTTAGATGGTACTGCCGTGCTACTCACCTTCGATTTCAGCGCCGATCCGATTCCGATCAATGCAACGGATCTGTTCCTGCAGGTCGTTTACCGAGGGCCGCTGGGGGATGAGCAGGACGGCATCGCGGTAGGGCTGGTGGACGTCTCCGAGCCCACCTATGTCAGTATCTTGAATCACACAGATTATGTGTTGAAGAATAACCAATGGCAGATTCCTGCCGGTTCCGATCCTGCGGCGGAGCCGATAACCACCAGTCTCATCTGTCATGCATTGTGGCAAATTTACGCGTCATCGACACCGGGACTGCCCGCAGGTCACGTCCTGCGCCTGGCAGCATTGCGCGACTTTACAGACCAGTATCTGGACAAGCGCAATATCGGACCGAGCGGGGCGTTTGATAATTTCTATGGCAGTTGGCACGGACTGCAACGTCAGGCCGTGGATGAGAAGGCACGGGTTACAACCCGGACCCGATATTCTATGGACGAAGCACGGTGCTTGGCGATTACTTGGTGTATGCCTACCAGTATGTACCACCGCTGCCATCGACGATCCCATCTCCGTGGGGCCTCCCCGCTCTGCCGACGGCTGTCTCAGAAAATATAGGCACCCTTACCGTGCCGGAAACGACAGCGTGCACGTTCTGATGAAAACTGAAGAATCCTTTCCGAGCTGATGGGGCTGAGCACCAATTCAATTCGCAGGTGTGTCGAAGCCGTTCTTGAAGATGCCGTCAAACGCGGCCAATCGCGTCAGCGCGATCTGGTTGCCGCCCGCCGCCTGCGTGTAACCCGCAGCTGTCAGCTTGCCATTCGTGAACGCGCCGGCAAGGCCGTAGTTGGTGGTAGTGAAATTGCCGAGTCCGGTCGGCCGCTCGGCAAAGTACACCCTTCTACCCCTTTGCCATTTAAGTCAGTGTCGAAGGTAAAGTTGCAGTAGCACTTGCTTCCCACAGGATTCAGCCGTGCGATGCCGAGATACACGCCACCCGGCACGGCGTACTGATTGCCTGTGCCGACCGCCAGCAGTTGCGGATATTTCGTGTCGTAGTTATCCACGATCAGCTTGGTAATATCGTTGATCTGACCCGCGTTCGGATTCAGGCTGTAGCTGAAGGTAAATTTCGCCGGATAGCCGATGCCGCTCGCAGTGTACTGAAACAGATTGCCGTTGTTGTCGAGCTCGACTAGCGCCGCCGCTTGGTAAGTGCCGCTGCCAGCCATCGCAGTGGCGTGGCCACCCAGCACCATGTAACCGCTGCTCGGGAAGATGGTGATGGCGTTGCAGAAATCGCCGTTGTCGCCGCCGAGGTCGAACCCAACCGTGGTCTGGCCACCGCTGCCGAAGGTTTGATCGACGTCATACAGATTCTGCAAAATGCGGATGGCAGCGAAGTCGTAATTGCCGTTCGCGCCACGGTGGTAACCGCACACGACATAGCGACCCTGCGCGTCGATCGCCAGATCCAAGGCGTGATCGTCCTGGTTGTTGCCCGCCGAACTCGTACTGAAACAAAGGTTGAACCGTCTTGCCATCTGCGCTGATCTGCACGAACAGGAACTGATTATTGTTTGTGCTCTGCTGGTGATAAAACCCCGCGATATCGATCGTGCCATTGCTTTCGAGGACGACGTGGGAAACGTAGGTGCTGTCGCCGCTCGCGGCAGCGATGAACGTGGCTCCATCGATGCCTGCAGAGTTGTCCGGCAAACCGTTGGCAGTGAATTGGGTAACAACGGCGCTCCCATTCGGCTGATTGGCCACAGCGACGATTCGATCGTCTGGACGTATTGCAACGGCGGCAAATGAGCAGCCACCAAAGCCTGCGAATCCGGGCGAAAACTGGTTGGTGCCGCCGAAGCTGGTATCCACGCTGCCATCGACATTGAGGCGAACCAGAACGCAATCGCTGTTATCGTTGTAACCGGCAACGATGGTCTTGCCGGTAGTTTGCATAGCGACTGCCGCGGCGACGATATTCGAACCGATCGATCCCGTGGCTGCATTGGCTATCTGAACCTTTCCGTTCGTGCCGAACGTCGGATCGAGCGCGCCGGAATCGACCGGGCACTGGCGAGCGCTGGCTCGGCTGACACGAGCAGGAGTACCGCG